>NZ_WLUL01000010.1:0-43788 GCF_009706585.1 Providencia sp. wls1916 | reverse complement strand
GTAGGTATTAGCTCATGCTTATTGGGTGATAGCGTTAGATTTGATGGTGGTCATAAGCGCTTTCACTTTGCTGTAGATGAGTTATCAGATTATTTCGAATACCAACAAGCATGCCCGGAAATGGCGATTGGTTTACCAACACCTAGACCTGCATTGAGGCTAGTTAAATCTGACGAAAATAGCGTTAGACTCAAGTTCAGCGATGGTCGTGAAGGCGATTTAACTGAAGAGATGCTTCAGTTTTCGACCACTTATTTGAGTGGGCTTTTAAATTTAAGTGGTTATATTGTATGTAAAAACTCACCTAGCTGTGGCTTGGAAAGGGTTCGAGTATATGATTCAGTTGGCAATGGTAATAAAAAGTCTGGAATTGGGCTTTTTACTGAACAATTACTCAAAGTAATGCCTTGGTTGCCTGTTGAGGAAGATGGCAGGTTAAGCGATCCTCATATTCGAGAAAATTTTATTATACGGGTATTTGCTCTTCATGAGCTAAATGAACTAAAGAAAAACTCCTTCAATCGGCACTCATTAATCGACTTTCATACTCGATATAAGCTCCTTTTATTGGCGCATTCACAGCCTCTTTATCGAGAACTTGGTCGTTTTGTTGCTAGTAACAATGAATGGGATTCAATCGATTCTTATTTTGATGAGTATCGAAATAAGTTTATGAATTTATTACAACACCAAGCGACTAGGCGCAATCACACTAATGTGCTTATGCATATCCAAGGTTACTTTAAACGTTATCTGACATCAAACCAAAGGCAAGCATTGAGTAAGTTAATCCTCGAATACCGCCAAGGAACACAGCCTTTATTGGCTCCATTAACATTAATTACGCACTATTTATCTGAGTACCCCGATAACTATTTGAATAATCAAAAATATTTCCATCCTTATCCTCAGTCATTAAGACTGCGATATGGGTTATGATATTAAAAATAATTCTCAGAATTTCAAAGTTATTCATATGATTGGTTCTTCCAGTCATATGAATATTGAACATAAAAGCTATGTTAGCGTATAACTGTCGGGATGAACGAAATCATTCATATTTACATAAGTCACCTAGCGAGGATTTTTCATATGTAACCTCAGTTAATCAAATCAATACTATTGCAAAAATAATTGGATTGATAATAAGTTGGCTATCAATATGATTTGTTTGGAAAAGTTATTGATGATGAATATGTGGTGTCTTAAGCAAAATCAACGCTTTTATGGTGAGAGTGAAAATTAAATTTGCTATCCCAGTGTTTGTATGGCTTAATCAAGTCATCGGTTTGGAAGTACAGGCCTATTTATGCTAGTCAGTTTAAAGTTGTTCACCATTTAGCGTTATCTAAGATATCCCTTCATTGCGAATTCCTTATAATTAATTCCCATAAGTAAAAATAAAAATCAAACCTCATCTATGCCTTATGGCAATCAAAAAATTAAAGGAAATTCTATGTCTAATACAATGACAGGTTTAGTAAAGTGGTTTAACGAATCTAAAGGTTTTGGTTTCATCTCTCCTGAAGATGGGAGCAAAGATGTATTTGTTCACTTCTCCGCGATTCAAAGCGATGATTTCAAAACATTATATGATGGACAAAAAGTCAGCTTTTCGGTAGAAAATGGCGCAAAAGGTCCAGCGGCTGCTAATGTGGTGGCACTTTAAGACAACATTAATATGAGATGCCCTTGTTGTAAGGGGTCTCAATATAGACGCTATCACTTTGATGTATCAAAAAGCAATCCATATGGCGCTAAATGTATTTTTTGTAAATCTAATATGAAGCCAGCTTAAATAACATATAGATTATAAAACCCCGCAAAAGTGGGGTTTTTTGTTTTATATATCATTACAATCCCCCCAGTGAGAGAGTTCTGTGTTACAATAGCCATGTAATCATACCTCATTGCTATAAAAGCAAATCTTGCAGTTGCGAGTTTTTATTTTAAAAATAGATGGGGTATCCAAAGGATTTATTTCCTAAGGGATCACCTATGAACTTACCTACCTTTTATCAACGAACTTTATCACTAACGCAAAATGCTCTAACTATTTTAGGATTGCTTTTAGCCTCGTTTGCATTGGTCTACTGGATGTAAAATCATTCCGCCATTAACTCAACTGGAAGAGTATTTAGTATTAGCAAAACTAAGAGTCGGGGTTCGATACCTCGATGGCGGTCCATAAGTTATAAATCTTTTGTACAATGTAAATACGGAGATGTATGAACTATTACATTCAGACGACGATGGGACCAAAAGGTAATTACAAAATACACAAAGTTGGCTGTAAACAAATGCCGATGACTTCAAATCGTTTCTACCTAGGTAACCTATTTAATGCTATACATGCAATAGCTGCGGCTAAAGCTTCAGGATATAGCCTTATTAAAATATGCGCATGTTGTACCAGTAGGAGTGCGAGGTAATACGTTGAAAATACCCTGTCTAGTGCGGTTTTTTGTTTGAGCTAGTCGTTCTAAGCCAAAGTTAATGAATCATAATTGCACTGTTTAGATTTAAGTCTGTTTTGGTGTACTAAATACGCGGCTACCTCGATATTTTAATCAACCTAAATCATTTGATGAATAGTTATTGTTCGCGGCGATCTCTATTCAAGATGTAAGCTAAATTAATCTTTATGTATAATAGCGTACTCGCATATACATGAATGAGGTATTTATGTTTTTTGGTATATTTATTGTCCTCGCGGGCATAATAACATTACTCGAAAATTATGGCGTCATCTCAGGAGATGTGAAGTGGGGATTACCTCTCGCCATTATTATTTATGGGTTAAGTGTTGTTTACGATGCTATAACAGGTAAGAAAAAAAATTAATTATCTAGAATTTACTAAGGTCACTTCGGTGACCTTTTTTATTGCCTAAATTTCAACTGACTTCATTAACATCTTCTAGTTTTTATAGCTGGTGGCTTTCTATTAACCAAATCTTGGACCACTCCGTTGGGGGTGATATGCGTATGAACGAAAAATACTCTAGCCCCTTTTCTTATGCTCTTGGAGTTATCACTACTACAGCTGGGGCATTATCACTAGACCAGTGGGCTGTGCTCATCGGGATTATCTGTACTGTCGCTACCTTCTTGGTGAATTGGTACTACAAACGGAAAGAATTCAAATTAAGAGAGGCTAACAGTGGCAAAGATACCAAATAAAATAAAAATAGCCGCTGTGACAGGTGGGCTGATGGCATTAACTGTTGTAATGGTGACTAATTTTGAGGGATATGAGCCCAAACCCTACCGTGATGTAGGTGGTGTTCTTACGGTGTGTTATGGGCATACAGGTTCTGACATTATTCCGACGAAAATCTATACAAAAGTCGAGTGTGACGAGTTACTGGAAAAAGACTTAGCAATCGTCGCTAAAGCAGTAAACCCCTTAATTAAAATCAATATTCCTGATTACACCAGGGCGGCACTTTATTCATTTACTTATAACGTGGGAATAGGTGCTTTCTCGCGCTCAACATTACTTAAAAAACTTAATGCTGGTGACCAAGCTGGCGCATGTAATGAACTAAAACGCTGGATATATGCAGGGGGGAAGGCGTGGAAAGGGCTAATGACGAGACGAGAGGTAGAAAAAACCGTGTGTCTTGGCGAGTTTGCTTATGCTTATCCTACTTTATTATCTGTCTACCCATCTACTTGGCAATTGGCGTATACACACTTCGAGACGACACTTGTGGTGGCACTGACAAGGTAAGTTTAGAGAAGCGTTGCCAAAAAGCTATCGAGCATTACAAAGGTCGGCAAGTTAATTTTTAAACGTCTTTATGGTAATCGCCATGAATAAAGTCAGCGTATTGTTATTTATTGTCGCATTGATAGCGATATGGGGAATGTGGAAACAACACGAGAGGATAGGTGAGTTAAATACCAAAAATGCCGGACTACTCGTTGAGTTGACAGAGCAGGTCAAAATTAATGAGGATTACCAAGAACGTGTCCAATCTCTCCATAAACTCGATACTAAACATATTCAGGAACTAGCCAATGCAAAAATTGAAATTGATGAGTTGCGTATTGCTGCTGAGCGTAATCCTGAGCGGGTGTACATCCGAGCCAGCTGCCAGAAAGTCGAAACCAATTCCACCTCCGGCGTGGATGATGGAACAACCGCCAGACCTACTGACTCCGCTATCGGAAATTATTGGCTACTCAGGCAGCGAATCGCAGAATCCAAGAATATGATACTTGGTTTGCAAGATTACATTAGAGCGGAGTGTTTACGTTAATACCAATCAGTAAATGCCCTTGCAAAAAAAATTAAATTTATGAAAGTCAGAGTGCTTAACAGGTAGATAGAGAATTTTAAAAAAAGTGTCGTTAAATTTGGTTGTTTTTTATCTTTAACAATAATCAATAGGATGCAGGCAAGAGTAGGGATAAATATTAGTAAGAGAGTAACGGGGTTATTATACATATATATATTGATACAGTTCTCTTATGTAATGAAAGTTTAATCCAATAGTATAAGTATATTTTCAATAGGAAAGCAATACGGAAAATTGAACAATAAAGAAATGCCCCAGATATCGAGGCTAAATGAGAATAACTACTTATGAATAAGCGTCACTATACGTTAATCGTGAATGGGGGCAACCTTAAAAAGGTAGTAATCTCAATAAGATATTACAAAACGGAGCCTCGAGAAATGGCGATTTTTTTGCAAAAAAGTAATCCGGAAAATTAAACAACAACAAACATAGAAATAAAGTAATTTTTAATTGAAAAGTGCCATGTTGATTCCGTAAATAAGTGAATAAGACTGTTCCTAAAAAATAAAAAACTCCCCTTCAGTTAAAGGGGAGTTTTTAAGATTAACTCATAATTATTGTAGGGCTAGTCATCCTTGACCAGCGAGAAAATAGTATCACTATTTATTTTCTAATCCAAATGGGATTATCACTCAACTTAGTAAGTTTGTATTAACATAGTAGAAAATTAAGCCATTATATGAATTTGTACACGAAGAAGAACAACAGCTTTATACAATTGAATTGACATTATTAGTGAAGGTGACGAAATTATATATGTAGGCTTGATCGCTCATTCAAGCTCTGAATAACATGGCGTTCTACAACTAGAATAAAAAGCGAGAGGGCTTCATTTAGAGCCCTCTGCATAGCATGAGTTATTTTTTTGTATAAATAATTTTCTGTGTTTCATTAGAGCAGTTACCTACAACAGTACCTTGTTGTGAGGCTGCTTCTTCATTTGAAACGACGGTAATGGTAAAGCTCTCTTCAGGCACGCCATTGTTAATAATTTTTTGCGTAATTTCTTCAACAACGCTTTCGCATGACGCACTCGCAATGGCTGGAATAAATAATGTCATTAATGTAGCAATAATTATTCTTCTTTTCATATGTAATATCTCTTATAAGTTAGAATCAGTTAATGAAAATTCACCCTAAAAATTATAATGATGAATCTGACGTCAAACATTCAATTTCATCAATTAATACGGGCTATGCTATTTTATTTCTTAAATATTATGGCTCAAGAGGATGTATTTATATCTAAGCTTTTAGGATTGGGCAAAGTTTAATTTTACTCAGCAGCTCTTTGTATGGCTTCTCCACTGGCTTCTATATCTTTACCTACACCTTTTGTCGTATTACAGGCAGTCAAGCTCGTAATAATAGCTAATGAGCATATGAGTAAACTGAATTTTTTAATCATACTTCCTTCCTTACATTGTGTGAGGTTACAGACTGCCAAAGTTCATTTTTCATTATAGCAGAATAATTTAATTGTTAATTGAATCGATATGGAACGTGAAAGCTGATTACTAGCAATAGCATTAGCTAAATACTTTAGTGAAACATGATATCTGACAAATTAAAAAGAGCTGCTATATTTTAGATGATACTATGCATTTTGATAATAAAATAACCTTAGCAGCAAGGAGTAAACTCTATGATATTCAAAGAGTTATTTATCCGTATGCTTCATGTATTTCAATACCTGTTAGTCGGTATTCTTTTAATATTATCATCAATCGGTTTACCACACTGGCTAGTGTAATCCAAGTTAGTGCGACAATGACTTTATCTAAATACGAGGGTTCTATAGTCACGAAATACTAAATCACTATAGTCGCTCTGTGCTCTTTTTTATGCGAAAGTATCTTCATAGATCAATTTTATGTGAGGTTGCAATGCAGATAAAGTCAGTTTTTATGTTTGTAAGTATGCTGTTACTTAATGGGTGTAGTGTGAAAGTGCCACATGACATAACACCAGTTAAACATTTTGAACTATCCCGTTATCTTGGCGAATGGTATGAAGTTGCTAGAATAGATAATCGATTTGAAAAGGGACTAAGTAAAGTTTCTGCAAACTATTCTCTACGCAATGATGGTGGTGTAAAGGTAGTCAACAGAGGATGGGATTCACAAGGGAAAAAATGGAAAGAGAGTATAGGAAAGGCTTATTTTGTTGAATCTTCGGATATAGGTGCCTTGAAAGTGTCGTTTTTCGGTCCTTTTTACGGCGGTTATAACATTATTAAGCTTGATGACGACTACCAGTATTCACTAGTTGTGGGCCCTAATAAAGATTACTTATGGGTGTTATCGCGTACACCAACTATGCCGCCAGAACTTTTAGATGAATACCTTAGCTTTGCTAGCGCTAATGGTTTTGATAGACAAAGAGTATTGATATTTCAATAGAATCAAAAGTGGATTATTTATAGCGACATTAATTTATTGAAAAGTAAAATGTAATTACTGCAAGAGACAACCCGCCTTGTGCGGGTTTTTTATTACCTAATTAACTATGATTTTTATATTTTGAAGTGCTCATATGTTGTTATTTCATACTTATTTTCGTATGGGTCGGTGAAATAGATGGATATAGACACATCATGGTCAACGATAGAAAATTGAATGTTGTTGATTCTCAGGTGTTCTATGAATTCCATCAGTGTAGTCTTATCTGTACCAAAAGCGATTGTGTTACCGATGCTTTGTGATGTCCTTTTAAATAAGGAAAGGTGGACATCATTATTGTTTATGACTAATGGACCACCCTGGTCAAACCAAAACTTGTATTTGGGTGTAACGGTAAAGAATAAAATATCTTTATACCATTTTACGGCTTCATTGAGGTCATCGACATATACATGCACATGGTCTATTGAAGTTAGTTTCATTTGACTCTCCTTTAAATATTTAAAATAACATACCTTCAATGTAAATATTTTCGCTAAAAATGGTTTTAATTTGTTATGAGAAACTCTTTAAGAAATGTTAATAGTTAAAGCATAAGTGTTTTCTTGCTGAAGGTTTTAGATTTTTGGTGAAACCAATCGACAGAAGAATTGCTGGCTAAGATGTAAAGATAAGAGTTTGTAGATAAAAAACCCCTTATTGCAATGAACACAATAAGGGGGATTGCAGCAATACTAAATATTGCATTTAGCAATGAAATTAACAATGAAAAACTAAAATACAACAATTTAATTGTTATTGTTCTGATTTAAATCAAATTAAAGATTTTTGTGAAAGATGCAGATCTTGTTTTTGTATTGGCTTTTTGATTTATCATGAGGGTGAATAATGTTCAAAAGACCAGATTGGGAGGCTATTGAGTCTGCTTACCGAGCTGGCGTAATGTCTATAAGAGAAATAGCCTCTCAATATGAGATAACCCATCAAGCGATAAGTAAACGCGCAAAGAAAGAAGGATGGGAACGAGATTTAAAAGCAAAGGTTAAGGCTAGAGCTGAAAACTTGGTTGCCAAAAGAGAGGTTGCCACTCTGGTTGCCGCTGAGAAGGCTATTTCTGAGCGGCAACTTATCGAAGCTAATGCTGAAGTCATTGCCAATGTTCGTATGGAACATAGGGGTGATATTCGTAGGGCTAGGGAGTTAACCAACAGTTTATTTGATGAGCTATCTGCTGAATGTACGGATGTACCTGCTTTAAGGAAGCTAGGTGAATTAATGTTTGAGCCTGATAGCAATGGGCGAGACAAACTCAATGAACTCTACAATTCAATCATCTCCCTCCCCGAACGTGTTAAATCTGCTAAAGCATTAAGCGAGACACTTAAAAACCTAATTGGACTTGAGCGCCAGGCATACGGGCTGGATGACGCGCAGCAGAATAAAGTATCCGACTCTATATCGTCACTGATGGACGACCTATCGAAGGAATAAGTATGAAGCCAGAATATCTTGCATTATTAAGAGATAAGCTCTGGCGATTGAATCACTTGTACTGGATCACCAACAAAGAAGGTAAGCCAGTTCGATTTAAAATGACGCCTGAGCAGCTTGAATACTTTGAAGGGATGCATACGCGAAACATTATCTTAAAGGCTCGTCAGCTGGGTTTCACGACTGAGGTTTGCATTATCCAATTAGATGCAGCGTTATTTGAGGCGGCTAAATGTGCATTGATTGCTCATACACTTAACGATGCTAAAAGGCTATTTAGAGAAAAGATAAAGTATGCCTATGAAAAGCTACCCGAAGAAATTAAAGCTGCAAATCCGGCGAGTAATGATGCGGCTGGTGAATTGGTTTTTAGCAAAGGCGGGTCACTTTATATCAGCACGTCATTTCGTGGTGGCACTCTTCGATACTTGCATGTATCTGAGTTCGGAAAGATATGTGCAAAGTACCCTGAAAAAGCTCGTGAGATAGTTACTGGTGCGTTTGAAGCTGTATCAAGTGACTGTTTTACGACAATTGAAAGCACTGCTGAGGGGCGAGCTGGCTATTTCTATGATTATTGTCAGTCGGCCGAGAAAGCGCAAATTCAGTGTAAAACGCTATCTAACTTAGATTGGAAATTCTTTTTCTTTTCATGGTGGAAGAATCCTGAGTATGCGATTGATCCTGTTGAGCAATTGCCACAGCGATTAATTGATTACTTTGATGAGATATCCCGCAAGCATGGCATTCACCTAGATGAGCATCAGAAAGCGTGGTACTACGCAAAAGAAAAAACACTTGGCGATGATATGAAGCGGGAATATCCGTCAATACCCTCAGAGGCATTCCAGCAATCCGTTGAAGGTGCTTATTACGCTAAGCAATTCCGCTTTCTGTACGAAAATAAGCGCATTGGTTCACTCCCTGATAATTCGCATTTACCCGTTCATACGTATTGGGATATCGGCGTTGGTGACTCAACCTCAATTTGGTTTATTCGTGAAATAGGCGATGAATTCCATGTGATAGACCATTACTCAAACAGTGGTGAAGGTCTAAGACATTATATGAAAGTGCTGAAAGATAAAGGCTACACATACGCGAGTCATAATGGACCACATGATATTGATAACCGTGAATTTGGTTCAGATGCGAAATCGCGTAGAGAACTAGCTCGTGAAGGGTATGAAATTGACGGGCAAATTTACTCGATTCAATTTGACGTAGTGCCAAAGCTTTCTATTGATGAAGGTATTGAGGCTGTACGTGAAATTCTTCCTCTGTGTGTCTTTGACGAACATAAATGTGGTGAAGGCATTGCTCATCTCGAAGCATACCGAAAAGAGTGGGATGACAAACGAGGTTGCTGGAAAGATAAACCACTTCATGATTACACATCACATGATGCTGATGGGTTTAGATATTTTGCTGTAAGTAGACGGAACGTTAAACGACCAGCATTCGAAATTAACTTAGGAACAACCTTCTGATGAGTATAAATAATGTTGATTTTACTCGACCGGAGTATAAAACGGCTGCTCCTCAGTGGGAGTTAGTTCGCGCTGTTTGTCGAGGTGGCGAGGAAGTAAAGAGTTATCTTCCTGAATTGGAAGAAAAGGAAAGTGAGCGTAAGAAAAAGCGCAATAAAGACTATCAAGACCGTGCGGTGTTTTACCCAATAACAGGTAACACTCGTAACGGTATGATAGGGATGGCATTCAAGAAAGATCCATTGATTGCTGTTGCTGAAAAGCTGTCTTGTTTAAAAGATGATGCAGATGGTGCAGGTTCAAGCATTTACCAATTAGCTCAATCCTCTCTTGAATCGGTATTGGAAGTGGGACGACATGGGCTATATGTTGATTACAACAGCGACTCTAAGCTCCCGTACATATTTCAATATCGTGCTGAAGATATTATTAACTGGCGGACTGATCGTATTAATGGCAGGACGATGCTAACGCTGGTGGTATTGCGAGAGACTGTTGAAGAGGCGGACGGTTTTGGATTTAAAGATGCCATTCAATACCGCGTGTTAGTGATAGAAGATGGCAAGTTTATCTGTAGAGTATATCGCAAGACAGCTGGCAGCAGTGTGTATCAAATCCACTCTGAATATATTCCAGAGCGTGCAGGTAGTGGTGCTTGGGATGAAATTCCATTTACGTTTATGGGTGCTCAAAACAATGACCATACGATAGATGAGGCGCCATTGTTAGGTTTGGCAAAAATTAATCTAGGGCATTATCGAAATTCTGCTGATTATGAAGATTCAGTGTTTTTCTGTGGGCAAGTTCAGCCATATCTAGGCGGGTTAGATATAGAGTGGCGAGATCACTTAGAAAAAACAGGCATCATGGTTGGGTCTCGTTCACCTTTAATGCTGCCAGTGAAAGGGTTCTTTGGTTACGAGCAAGCTCAGCCAAATATGTTGGCTAAAGAAGCTATGGACAGTAAGCGTGATTATATGGTGGCACTGGGCGCTCAATTGGTTTCCGCTGACAGTAAAGTCAAAACGGTTATTCAATCTGTGGGGGAGCAAAGTGCTCAAACCTCTATTCTCAGTATTTGTTGCTCAAATGTCTCAGATGCGTTTAGCAAAGCGTTAATGTGGTGCGCTGAATACTTAGGTTTAGATACTAAAGACACTTCTTTTGAAATCAACAAAGACCTCGTTAATCATATTGCTGATAGTGCCATGATCCGTGAAATTGTTGCTGCATGGCAATCTGGAGCAACACGTAAATCTGACTTAGTGAGAAGTTTACAGAAATATGATGTTATCGACCCCGCTGATGATATTGATATGGTGGTCGATGAGCTTAATAACCAAGAGCCGACAATGGTAGGTGGGGCATGAAATCAGTGAATGAGCGATTAAGGGATGAATTGATTGCTCACTCTTTGTTTTCTGGTCGTTATTCTACGGATGTTGCAAGGCGCATGATAAATGCACTCAATGAGTTTGACGCTGAATTAACAGCGTCGCTTATTGTTGCCTTAGATGGTGCCACTATTGACGTGAATAGCTTTACTGTCAGGCGATTAGAGTCATTGCTGTTGAGCGTGAAAGCCATTAATAAACGTGCGATTGACAGTGCGTTTATGTTGCTGACAGAAGAAATGAGGGAATATGCATTGCATGAAGCGGATTATTATTCCTCATTATTCGATGCTTTATTACCTGATGCTGTTCTACGCCAATATCCGCTTATGGGTATTACAGAGGAGATGTTGTTTTCCTCAGCAATGTCTCGTCCATTTCAAGGGAAATTACTGTCTGAGTGGGCTGCTGGATTAGAATCTGACCGCATGACACGCATAAACAATGCTGTTCGCTATGGTTATTTAAATGGCGATAGTGCGCTAGAGATTGGGCGTAAAATCAGAGGTCATGCAAATCAAGGCTATAAAGATGGTGCCTTACAACTTAGTAGAGCTAACGTAACAACGATAGCGAAGACGGCAATCAGTCACTTACAAGCGACAGCAAGAGAACAATTTGCTGAAGCTAATAAAGATATCCTTGACTGCAAACAGTGGCTATCCACTCTCGATAATAAAACCTCCCATGATTGCATTGTCCGGGATAGGCTGAAGTATACTCTGGAAGGTAAACCAATAGGACACAAAATCCCCTATCTACAAGGTCCCGGTAAAATCCATTTTAATTGCCGCTCAACGGAAACTTTCGTCACTAAGTCATGGCGTGAATTAGGTATTGATGCGAATGAGATGGACGCAGGAACGAGAGCATCAATGGATGGGCAAGTTCCAGCAGAGACCAATTTTCTTGATTGGGTGCAGCGACAACCAGACTGGCGACAACGGCAAGTATTCGGTGAAACACGATTTAGATTAATGAAAGAGGGCGGTATGCATCCTTCTGAATTTTATACAGATAAGGGAGAATTTATTTCGTTAGAACAACTCAAAAAGCTAGACGAAAAAGCATTTAAAGATGCAGGTTATAGCTAATCAATTAACGATTTAACTAAGGTCACTTCGGTGACCTTTTTTATTGTCTAAATTCAGCCAAGGGCTGGTTTACTTTAACGCGCTAGGCGCAATGAATCCCAAGGGGAACAACATGTTATTTATGAATATCGAACGCAAATATTACTCACAGGCTGATGATGGAGCTGGTGGTGGAAGCGGTGGAACTGCACCTGTAATCACACCGGAAATTCAAGCCATTATCGATAAAGCAGTCGGTGAGCAAGTAGCTGGGTTGAAGGCTAAACGTGATGAGTTATTGGGTAAACTCAAAGAGCAAAACGATAATCTCAAGCGTTTTGATGGTATTGATCCCGATGCTGTACGTGGAATTCTCAAACGTTTTGAAAATGATGAAGAAGCCAAGTTAATCGCTGACGGCAAAATTGATGAAGTCATTAATAAACGTACTGATCGCTTACGCAATGACGTTGATAAACAACTGAAAGAAGCCAATAGCCGAGTGGAAAGGGCTGAGGCTTTTGCTAATAAATTTCGCCAACGTGTATTGGGAGATGAAGTGCGCTCTGCTGCTGGTAAAGCCGGCGCATTAGCTAGCGCACAAGAAGACTTAATTTTACGTGCCAAAGGCATTTTCCAAATCAACGATGAAGGTCAGGCCGTAGCCGTTGATGATGATGGTAATCCAATTATGGGGAAAGATGGTCGAACACCGTTATCACCCGTTGAATGGGTCGAATCATTAAAAGAAAGCGCGCCTCATTTGTTCCCTGCTGCTTCAGGGACGGATGCAGGAAAACATAAACAAGGTGGTGCACACCTTAAACGTTCTCAAATGTCTGCGAGTGAGAAAGCTGATTATATTCGCAGATACGGACGTGACACATTTTTAAAACTACCTAAAGAATAAGGGAAGATAAGTAATGGCTACGACGACTAATAGCGATTTAGTAATTTACAACGACTTGGCGCAAACAGCGTTTTTAGAGCGTCGCCAAGATAATTTAGCCGTATTTAATCAGGCATCAAATGGTGCCATTGTGCTTGATAACATTTTTATTGAAGGAGATTTCCGTAAGCGTGCTTTCTATCAAATTGGTGGCTCGATTGAGCATCGTGATGTTGATTCAACAGGGACAGTAGAGAGTAAAAAAATTGGTGCGGGCGAATCTGTTGAAGTGAAAGCTCCGTGGAAATATGGTCCATATGCAACAACGGAAGAGGCATTTAAACGTCGAGGACGAGATGTCTCAGAGTTTTCTGAGCTAGTTGGTATTGATGCTGCGGATGCATCTCTAGAAGGTTACATTAAATACTCCTTAGCCGCATTAGGTGCTGCTATCGGTAGTAATACTGAGATGGTCGTGACAGCAGACATTGCGACAGATGGGAAAAAAACGCTCACCAAAGGATTGCGTCAATATGGTGACAAGTTTAACCGTGTAAATCTCTTCGTTATGCACTCTACTACGTATTTCGATATCGTTGATCAAGCAATTGATAACAAAGTCTACGAAGAGGCTGGTGTGGTTATCTATGGTGGGCAGCCGGGAACATTAGGTAAACCCGTATTGGTAACAGACAGTGCGCCAGTTGATGCTATTTTTGGTCTTGTTCCTGGAGCTGTGACTATCATCGAGTCACAAGAACCAACCTTCCGCTCATTTGAGATCAATGATAAGGAAAACTTAGAAATTGGGTATCGTGGTGAAGGCGTTGTTAACGTCGGTGTGCTTGGGTATAGCTGGGATGAATCAAAAGGTAAAAACCCAGATCTAACCAAGTTAGGTACTGCGGGTAACTGGAAAAAACATTTTACGAGCAACAAACTGACAGCAGGTGTGATGATTAAATTAACTGCTCAGGGCAAAAATGCAGTAAAGCAATAGAGCCAGAAGTAGCTAAAAGGAAAAAAACTACTGATGGCAAGTGAAGATAGGGGCGTAATGCCCCTTTTTATTTTGAGGTGGTCATGATTGATGCCGATAAAAACTCACCTACGTTTAATAGTTATGCTGGCATTGAAGATTTAAAAGCATATGCGAAAGTCAGGAATTTAACCCTATCAGACAGTAAATCACTCGAATCATTACTCATCGTTGCTATGGACTTCTTAGAATCCCAAAAATGGAAGGGTAAGCGTTCCGACAGTACGCAACCTTTATCTTTTCCTCGTACTGGATTGTTTCGTGATGGGGTTGAAATTGCTAGTGATGCGATTCCTCATCAGGTTATACAGGCTCAGTGTCGCCTTGCACTTGAAGCACAAGAGAATGAATTGCAGCCAACATTAGGTGCAGAAATAATTTCTGAACGTATTGAGGGAGCAATTGATTTGAAGTATGCAGAAGGCACCAATACTGGTGCACCTAATTTCGCTTGGCTGAAAGGTTTGCTATGCGGCTTGATGGATAGCTCAGAAGGCTTGGCGATTAACACATTTGCAGTGAGGTAGTGATGAATATTTATCAACGAGGTTGTCACACTGCATTGCGAATACTGAAAAAATATGGCGTTTCATATCAAGTGAAACGTGCTGGCAAGCACTGGGTTGATGATAATGGTGTTGAGCATCATGAGCCTGAGTCTCTATTTTCAATTATTGGTGTAAAGGTTTTGTACAAACCATATGAAATTGATGGAACTCTAATTCTCTCTACGGATATTAAAATGGTTCTTTCTCCAGAGATTGATATTCGAAAAGGGGATTCTGTTCTTGTTGATGGTATATGGCTACGTGTGCATGAGCCTAACCCGGTTAAACCTGCTGATGTTGTTATTTGCTACAAACCTCAATTGAGGGCTTGATATGACTGATTCATTCATGAAGTCCGTTAATCTATTTGTAGAAAAATCCCAATCAAATATGGAGGCGGTGGTAAAAAAAACAGGTGTTAGGATTTTGGCCCAACTTGTTCAAATGTCTCCGGTGGGTAATCCCGACTTATGGAAAGTTAACCAAACGGCTGTAGGTTATAACCAAGCGGTATTTGAGCACAATGAAGCATTGAGAAAAGACCCTAATAATTTGACACTGAAAAATCGTCAATTAAAAAAAACGCGCTCAAGTTAATGACTCTATGAATATCAAAGCACCCCCAGGTTATACGGGGGGACGATTCCGTGGAAATTGGCAAGTCACTTTTGATGTACCTGCTGATGGTGAAACTGGGCGAGTTGATAAATCAGGCAATATGACTAAGGCGGTTGGTAACTATATGCTTGAGCAGTTCAAAGTGGGTATGAATGCTATCTATTTTACTAACAATGTTCCTTATGCCTACAGGTTGGAAATGGGGCATTCAAAACAAGCTCCTAATGGCATGATTGCAATTACCGCTGAAAACGTGAGTAAGTTCTTTAGAGACGCTATCGCAGAGATGAAGTAAATGAAACAATCTGAAATCAATCAGTCTATTCGTGCGCTGGTGGCAAAAATTGCTAAGCAAGAAGGGGTAAAGGTGGCTTGGTCAAATATTGAGTTTGATGATATTAGCACTCCATATTTGCAATTACATATAATGCCAGCCATAACCGAAAATCTAGGTCTAGCGTTAGACATGCCAGTTCAAAAAGGTGTTATTCAACTTAATGTTGTTGAAAAGATAGGTAATGGTGATTCGGCGGTTATTAGCTTGGTTGATGCCGTCAAAGAGCAGCTCGAAAATGGTCTAACACTCACGGAGTCACTGTATCTAGACGGTGAACCAAATCAGCTACCGCCACTTACCAGTGATATCAACTACATCATTCCAATACGTACATCCTATCGATGTCATCCAATCCGATAAACGACCGCCTAAATGGCGGTTTTTTTATGCATAAAAATGAGGTTAATAATGGCTTATAACATTCCTAATGGCTCGCGCGTTTATGTGGCGAGTAAATACGGAAAAGATGTTGAGTTTACGGCGGCAAGTAATGCCTCTGAAGCTGTACTTACTGTCACAGCGTCAAGTGGCATTAAAGCCGGAGATGTTGTTCTCGTTACATCTGGGTGGAAACAAATGTCCGGTGTCTTTCGTGTGAAATCAGCAGAAAACACAAGTATCACGCTTGACGGTGTTGATACGACAGATACCGAACGTTTTCCGATTGGCGGCGGCAAAGGAACACTAAAGTCAGTTCAAGAATGGGAGGTTATGCCCCAAGTCATGACCTTATCAACAGAAGGTGGTGAGCAGCAAACGCAAGAAATTCAATTCTTAGAAGATGAGCAAGCAGAAACGGTTGATACCTATAAATCGGGTATCGTGCAGGTTTATACATTTGCTCATGATGCGAAATTACCTATTCGAGGGTTATTAATGTCTTTGGATGATACAAAGCAGTTAACAGCGATTCGTTTTTATAATAAACGGGCTGGTGAAGACCGTTACTACTCAGCCAGTGTGTCATTCCAGCGTGTTCCTAATACTGCAATTAACGAGGTTGAAAACGTATCTGCACGTTTCTCTCTTAAATCAGATATGCAAATTTACACTACCGCATAATAACAGCCCCTTTCGGGGCTTTTAAGGAAACCTAATGGCGAAATTCACTCTGAATCCCAATCCAATATTTAAGGCTGATGTAAAAATCCGTGTGGCTGGCAAAAGCGAGCCGGAGGTTGTGACATTTACGTTCAATCATTTACCAATGAGTAAATTGGAAGGGTTGAAAAATGAGTCAGTAAACAAATTCTTTACTCAAATTATTGCTGATTGGGCAATTGAAGAGCCTTATAACGAAGATAATTTGAAGTTGTTATTTGACAACTATCCATCAGCCGCAGGGGCTATTACAACAACGTATTACAATGAATTGTTAGGTAATCGTGAAAAAAACTAATATCGGTCGCTGAAGCAATGTATGGGGGAATGACAAAGCAAGAGGCTAAAAATTTTGAGCGAGCTTTTGGCTTTCCTCCTGATCTTGATGATGTTGAAGTTGTTCCTGATGTCTGGGAGTCATATCTGGTATTTTCTGCGATGAGTACTCAGTGGCGAGTTGGTTTGAATGGTATTACTGGATTGGATTACAATTCGTTAAATCAAGTGATGGATTTACTCAACATCAAAGATAGGGCGACCGTGTTTAGTGATCTGCGAGTTATGGAAGTTAAGGCGCTGGAGGTAATGCATAAGAGATCGTAGTATTTATGTGACTGATAAGCAAAAATTAGTGGTTAGAAAAAGGTGAGATAGGACATCCTTTAGAAAAGGATAGGGAATAGCAGAAGAAAACATTACTATATAAAGTCTAATAGTGTTCTCTAAATAATTTTGTCTTTTATTGATATAGCTAGATATTTAGCTAATTCAACAGGCACTACGTTACCTATCATTTTATAACTATAATCTAAGGTGTTATATTTGAAAGTAAAATGATCTGGAAATGTCTGTATTCTTGCGTACTCTCGAATTGATATTCTAAGATATAGTTTCTCTTTACCAGAAACAAATTCAAGCTTATCAATTTCTATTTTATCATTTTAGGTGCATTAGAATGAATTGGTGAATGACGTCCTTAAGCTTGGATTGTGGAGGATGATTCATCCCATTCCCTAACTCTATTTATAGACAAAATATTGATGAAAAATCATCTGCCATGTATTCATGGTTTTCATATTTCACATCAGGATTTTTTATTTTTTATCTATCTCGGGTTATGCATCGTTTCTAAGACCAAAAATAATATCTTTAAGTGTAGGTTCATATGAGCTTTTTTTGTGAAAAAACAAATTCCCTATTTAATTATTTATGTAATCCAACAAGTAATAGTCTTTATCTACCTTGAGGTACAATTATAATCATTGGAATCTAATAGTTGATATGACACATTGAAACCTAATGGTGAAAATTCATTCAACATATTAGATAATGCTTCACTATGTTTCTTATGTAATATCCCTGCCATATTTTTAGCAGGAAAAAACGGGGTTGTTTGGTTTTAGCCGCCTAATAGATTCATGAAACAATTGTCCTCTCTCATTATTTATCCCCCTTCTTGTACCAGCTTTCGACTAACTTTGGCATGGAGGTCCTCCGATAAAACCGTCTACATCGGGAATATCATTTGGTTCAATTTGAGTAATTGAATGTTTATTTAAATAGCATTCAGGAAAGTTTTCTTCATGAGTTGCCCATATATTTTTATCAAATACATTAGACCAAATTAAATCCAGCTAGTTTGAAACCTAGGTCTAAACCTTCAGCTCCAGAAAATAAAGTCGCAACTATTATTGTTTTATTGTTCTGGGGATTATAGTCTTTAATTGTGTTTTTTATTGTTACATGTTGAAGTTTAAAAGGTCAGTTTTCATAACTTGAGGATAAATTTAGATAATGTCAGCTAGAACAGATGAGTTTGAACACCGTATTGCTAGTTGTATTTCTTGTGGTGAGGCATTACCAGCAACATTACCAAGTTGGATGACTTCAATTGGAGTGATTCCAGGGGCTATTGTAAATAGCGTTGCAATAATGGGAGCATCAGGAGGGAAAACTGATATTTTGATTGAATTTGAACAAGGTCAGCCTATCAAAATATCAGCCAAATTAGCTTGTGCTGATTATTTTGGTAATTGGTACTCTCATGGCAGAATCATTAATGAATTTGGAGAGTCTACATTTTATAAATTAACGGCTAGTTGTACTAGATGGGCTAATCGCTGGTTGTATAGTAGTCAAGCATCTTTTTTTATTGGTGTGAGTGTTAGTTTCGGTAAACGTTCAGGGAATACGTGTGAGGAATTTACGTCTGTTTTTGATTTCAATGATATAAAAACTATTGTTGCTGGTAATGGCTCTGGTAATGAAAGTGCAAATTGTTTACTTATTAGTGATGATGTCCCATCATCTTTACATGGGTTAATTCAGAAACTAAGTCCTATAGATCAACAAACTATCATGTCGCTTAGCTATAACTTCAAAGTTATATATAGACCTGTTAATACGCAAACTGAAGGGAGTAATCGTAGTAAGTGTACATTTACTCAATTTTTACCAAAAAGAAGGGCTGATGTTTTAACTCGAATATCTACTCTTAATCAATTACAAGAACTAGGGGCATTCATAGAAGTAGAGCCAGACAGTTTAAATCACAATCGTTTAGCTGGGGATCTTAGAACTAAATATAATCTTGATATAGTCATAAGATGACCTTAGTCTCTTTATTTTTGCACTCTAATCTAGATCAGATAACAACCCTCCATTAGAGGGTTTTTTATTGCCTGAACTCTGCATTGAGGGTACATTTCAATCATTTGATTTAACGAGTGGTAATTTGGCGTGCATGCTAAAATTTTGCGAGTTCTGTGTATTTTGCTTTTGATATTATTAGCTTTTGTTGTAGGGATCTCAGTTGGCATAAGTAAAAAACCGACAATTATTGACGGAGCTAAGCAAATTGTGATTGATTTTATGCACCAGCCACAAGCTGCTGATATGAGAAATGTTAATTTTTACCCTGCAGGTGTAAGTATGAGTCGCAAGGTTGTTGGTGACGTTTGCGGAGAAGTGTTTACATTTAAAGATGAATTACCTTATAAGTATAAGAGATTTATTGTTATGGTCTCCTCTAGCAATGATGGTGAGCGCATGTTTTCAAACCCATTATTTGATTTTGAAGGTGAATCTATATCTGAAGAAGATTTCCAGAAGATATGGTATGAGAAATGTAAATAATTGATGAAACCTGCTTCGGCAGGTTTTTTATTGCCTGAAATCTGCATCTATCCTAACATTCATTGAACTTAAGCTAAACTTATTAAGGCAATGGAATGAATAAATTACTAGCGCTTTTCCTGAGCGTGTCGATTTTAAGCTCTACTGGGTGTGTAACAGCGGCAGTTTGGGCTGGAAATGCTGTAAATGATACCAAAACAAGAGAGCGCATCGATTTAAAAGATAACATCGTATCAGCTTTTGAATATAAAGATATCACCGTTAAAAATAAGCTGACTAATGAAAAATTAAAACATATTGAAATACCCGAATCAGGCTATGGTTTTTTAGGCGATAAATATATTTATATACTAACAGATGGCTCTGCCGAGCTGATGGAGCTAAATGAACTGGTAAAGATAATTTCATTGTCTGCATTCGATAATCCAGATGGAGTTATTAGAATAGAACTAAACTCTGATACTGTTTGCAAAGGGTTGGTAAGATTTAATGATGATTACTTTATTCATATAAATAGAAAATACACTCTAACCTCAGAGCAAGAGAAAATCCTCAAAGATTTTGGCTTTAGTGAAACGCGTTATGATAAGGGAATGTCCTGGGTTAAAACCATCAGAATAAGCGGTTATCTATTTGAGCGAGATGGAGTTGAACTCCCACCAACACTGAATGGTAAGTTAAACCAAGTGTATAAGGTTGAGCTTTACACTACAGAGAGATATGAGTCATTTAGTGCTGGTAATTTAGCTGGGAATGTTATTAGCACTCCATTTACTCTTGCTGCTGATGTTATTGCAACGCCAATATTGCTAATACTGTATGCGAAGTATGTCAAAAAGTAGTGAAAAATAGCCGAAACATTGAATAGACCTGCTCCGGCAGGTTTTTTACACCTAACGTTTGCTAGGAATTGCGCCATCCTCTGGCTAATATTACTTAAATTAATAAAAACTGAATGCTGGTGGGATGGTGAAAAAATCAATAATTGTAATTATTTTATCTTGTGCGGTGTTTAGCTCTTATGCTGGAACAACTTATACACAAGAACAAATAAGAGGGCTTGTAGAGGCTGGAAACCCACCAAAAGAGAAGCCTGCGGATGTCATTAGCTCCAAGCAATCACCATTTTCAAAATGCAAGCTAGCCGCAGAGAAAATATACAGTAAAGAGCGTGTTGCAAAGGTTATTGAGGACAGCGAAGATACATACATCATAAAAGTGTGGGCGTTTGATGGTTCAGTCACTTTTAAGTGCGCAAATGGTTACAGGGCGTTATCAGGAGCGGCATATGAGTGATGAAAAGAATGCCTACGCGCAATTGGCTTAGGTACTTAATGTATTTCTCTATTATATTCGCTATAGCAAAATGCACTATGACTATAGCTCCAAATGCCAACATTCTGTAGTGACATAGTCGAGTCCGCCAACTAATTAACTTCAACTTGCACTCCCGCTAAGCTAACACTCGGTGGGGATCTAGCTCGTTCTTGGGCTGTGAATTCATTCCCTAAATAACTATCAGATAATTACATCACGCCTCTTGATTGAGGAATTTGCTTTCTCCCTTTAGCTTAATATATTAAGCTAAATTAATGTATACCAAAAAGAAAGGAGTAAGTGTTGGATAAACTCGCTAAATGTTGGCGTAAATTCTTGGTTTGTTGTGAAAATAGAATACCCAAAATAGGGATTGCCATTGCATTTTTAATAATATCTTACCCATCCATAATTATAACTGGATATATCGGATATTTTGTTTTCCAATTATGTTCTTTGGATCAGTCCGGTATTGATTTAATTGTTTTAGTGATTAGTGTGTCGACATTTGTATTAGCTAAGATGGTTGAATTATATTTCGCTGACAAAGTATCTAAGTATTCATTTTATCTTTTTTTACAGTATGCTCTAGATGCAATGACTCCAGTTTTATTTATTTTCGGTATGTTACATTTTGATGTGTTATGGTTTTTTGGCGTTAATCTTATTTCCTGTGCACTCCTATCTTGGAGTTATTCTGGAAAAATGATGGCTCTGGGAACTCCCCCATCAGAGTTACGAAAAAGATCGCTAAAATTAAATAAAGGAATGAAAGGAAGTAAAGTCGAAGAAGTTCTTGGGAAAGTGAAAAAAGGAACAATTAACAAAAGGTTAGATAAAGGGAAAAAAAATAAACCCGAGTGGGTATACTATGTGCCATCAATAGATGGGAGCGGGCAAGAAACGCTTACTATAGTATTTAACGAAAAAAAAATGGTTGAAACGTTGGAATTTAAAGGTGCCGATATTGATAAGAATAAATCGCAATAACCATAAAAATAGAACTTGATATTTACGTATTAATTGTAAAAACTGAATATTAAGTGGGTTCTTTACTTTATTTTATCTAAATCAAGAGCATGCGTGCCCTTGATTTATTTTGATAAAGGTTTATCTCTATTTTCTGCGGCTTTGCGGGCATTTTCTGGCATGACATTGAAAGTTTCATCAACTTCTTTTGGTTCAGTTATACCTTGTTGCACAATCATATTGATTAACTTGAATAATTTAAATGATACATCATCAAAATCATCATCACTAATGGTGCCTGGGTGAACAGCATTGTTTCCAACAATACGGATTATGTCTGCTGATTTAATCAATTTTTTAGATACAAGCTCATCTTTTGCTAATGCTGCTAAGTCATTATTGATATTTTCACCTTTACCTCCAAGATGAATACAAAGTTTTTGTAGACCTAATCGAAGCAGTGCAACAGCTCCTCGGGGTGATTTTTGATAGATACTTGCAGCCTCTAGATAGTCTTTCTTGATATCATCAGGCATATCCTCAGAAGGTAGTGGTACAATAGTTATGCTTGGATATATGAGCTCTCCTGAATTGTGAGTTTCATCCAATTCTTGAATGTAATGATTGGTCTGCATCCAGATGTGTGGTTGCTTACAAGAGCCGCAGGTAACATGCCAAAAATTGGAAGTAGAATACCCCACTAATGGTTTAGAGTAGACTAATGAATCCCATGTCATCTGCGAGAAAGCACCACAATGAGGGCAAGAATAGGATTCCCCTTTAAAATTAGGAGGTGTAATTTTAGACATCTTTAGCATCCTTATTTATCAGCTAGAGTGTTGTTTTTATCTGATATGCCAATCAAAAAACCATTATTATCAATTGTTCTTTCTGAAACCTCGTAGCCTAATTTATTTAGTTGCTCAAATGTTGGGCTAAGAATGGCGAAAAAATCATCTTCATCAAGGATTTCTAGCTCTAAGTCACTAAGAGAGATGCAAAACTCCGTATGTCCAATGCGTGCTTTTTTATTTATCTCTGCAAATGTTCTTTTCAGAATCACTCCAGATAGCTCTTCTCTTGCTTTTTTAGCTATCTGAACAACATCTTTAGCTGGAATTAAGTCATCAGCACTTACTTCATTAAGAAAGCTCATCTCCAGTCTTTGGACTATTTCTGCATTCATTGAACGAGTATTTTCTTTAGCAGCGACTTCTATTTTTTCTTTTAATTCAATTGGTAGCCTAATGCGTAATTGTGGATCTTCTCTGCTCATGATGAATTCCAATGTTCGTAATGAAAATAATTACAAAATTATGCCCCACAGTGGGGTTGACTTCAATGGCGCACGGTGTGACAATTTAGTTGCCCCACATTGAGGCATTTTATGGTTTAAGGATAAAATAATGCAGAAAGCAAAAGATATGTATCAAAAGAAAATTAGGTTTCCAGAGGATATTTGTCAGGCTATAGAGAGTAATGGCGTATTAGAGTGTAGGAAATTTAATACAGAAGTGATTTATCAGTTAAGAAAAGCGTACGGATTAATAGAAAAGAAAAGCCCCAATTGCGCGAACAATTGAGGCTAGTTGCCAAGTAAACCCATCGAAAGGAATAAATGACATGAACATTGTAGCGAAAACAAATTTAACTTTCCAGAATTTCACATTCAGCCCGATCGTTGAAGATGGACAGGTGTGGTTAACATCAACTGAAATTGCACACGTATTAGGGTATAGCCGCACAGATAACGTAAGTAAGCTTTATGTGCGTAATGCAGATGAGTTTACAGACGCTATGACAATGACCGTCAATATGACGTTCAACGGAATAAACAATAGCTTACGTAATAAAGTGGTCAGAGTTTACTCACTTCGCGGCGCTCACCTGATCGCAATGTTTTCTAACACTCCAGTAGCAAAAGAGTTCCGTAAATGGGTGCTGGATATTTTAGATAAGGAGGTTCAAGAAAAGCAAAGCTTGCCTGTAACAAGACAAAAATCAGTTAGTGTGAATGTGTTATTGGCTAGATTGAATTTGATTTGTGATACATGGGAGTTAGCTAAAAATGATATCGCAGTATTTGATCCCAAGATGGCTAACCGACTTAGCTCAACGATGAATATGTTTTGGATGTATACAGCAAGTATGAAAAAGATAGCAAGTAAAAAGCAGGTTAGAAGATTAACACAGTGATTAGCACTAAAAGTAGAAAAACCGATAGTTACAGCTATCGGCTAATCCCAAACTAAACCATATGGAGAAGCTTTATGAATGAGCTTACTTTAGCAAATAGTTTTAACGCTGTCACGAACAAAACCATTGATACACAGAGGCTATTATCAATGATAAATGTGGCTCGTAAGTCATGTGGTGAAAATCAAATTCGTAATAACGTATTGATTGAAAGAGTAAAAGATGAATTAGATGGGGAGACCTACAAAATTTTTGTAGGTCACAAAAACGGCGCTCAAATTGAAATAATTGAAATGGATATCAAGCAAGCGCTTCGTGTCGCTGCAAGGGAATCTAAAGCTGTTCGCCGTGTATTGGTGGATAAATTAGAGTCAATGCACGTTGCCGCGCAAAAAGGTGGCAAAAGCCAATCTGGGTTACTTGAATATCGTCAAGCCAGAACATTGAAAATGTCGGTTGATGCTATTGCCAATTTATTTGACCTGATGCCCAACCTAAGTAATGAGTCAAAACAGTGTGTGGCGGCTAACATTGTGAATCCTATTGTCGGCTTTGAAGCCGTACCATTACCAGTGCTTGAACAAAAGTATTACACCGCTGGTGAAGTAGGTGAGATGTTAGAAGTGTCAGCAAATAAAATTGGTCGTATTGCCAACAAGAACGGATTGAAAACTGACAAATTCGGTAAGTTTTTCTTGGACAAGTCAGCTCATTCATCAAAGCAGGTTGAAGCATTCCGCTATAACGAGAACGGTATTAGCGCATTACGCCATATCATTCACGGGAAGGAAGTTGCCTAACCTACACATAGCCCAAGGATGGGCTTGTAATCTAGATCACAAGAGTAGTTTAACGGCGTTTATTCTTCTATTAAAAATCATCATTATATAGATAATATAAGAAATATTAATAAAAGCTAAATAGAGAATGAAATGAAAAATTTAATACTATCATTGTCTGCACTACTTTTTATCAGCGGGTGTACGTCGACAAAATATAATTATATGCCTAAAGTAAAAAATATTAGTGAGCCACCAATAGGGAGTATAAATACAGCTTATGTTGGTGACTCAATGCTTAAGCAAGGAATAATGAGTGAATTTGATGGGTTAAAGGTAACTGCTCCAGCTAAGGTTTCATGGGCTTATACTATCACCGCTGGCGTATTCAAAAAGATAGGTGAGAGCGCTGATGGTGAATTTTACTTCCCAACAGGGACTGTTGATTCAGGTACCATCGATAAAGCTGTTCTTGCAGACCCTTGGAATGCCATTATGGTAAAAGCCAAAAATAAAGATTTATGTGTAATAACGGTATTCTCTGTTGCTGTATGTGAATCAAATATGCCTTATGAAAAAACGACATTAAATGTGGCAAATGATAATTCGTTTCAACAAACACTACTTTATAATGGACGAGTCGGTAATAAAATTAATATAGGATATAGGGAAGCATCAAATAGTATGGCTAGACCAGCATTTAATAACGATGTTGAGTATGACTTATCTGAATCTAAAGTTATTGGATATAAAGGAGCTAGAGTTGAGGTTTTAGATGCAACTAACGAATTTATCAAATACAAAGTAATTAGTAATTTTAATAAGGAATAATTTTCCTTTTTGATGGTTAAATATCGCTCAAATGAACTGGCATCCCTAACCGATACCAGTTCATTATGTTAGGTTTGATTATTTATAGTTGAAGTCATTAGGGTGATTATCGAGGCTGCCCGTAAGTGCTGCAAATAAAACCGTTTTCCCATCGATTGATAAATCATCGGTGATATTAAACCAGAGTAAATCCTCAGTATTGTTCTTTTCATTATTTGAAGAGAATACACCTGCCATAACATTCTTTTCTTTAGAGTACATAATCGCAATTCGCTCTGCTGGGCAATTGTGAGGTTTGCACGCTGTTGCTACTTGGTATTCATTACCGTTTAAAGTCACAGTATTTGATGGGGATTCAGTACCACCAGTTAAGACCCATGATGGGAGGTCGTTATTTTTTACAACTTGAAGGAATGCTGTTTTAGTATTTGCATCACTAGCTAACTTACTGATAGTTAACTCATTGCCAGCATGAGCATTGGCTGCGATGAAAAGGGTTGCGATGAGTGTCAATTTTCTAAGCATGTTAATAATCCTTTGTGTGTTTAAAGGTTATCTGGTTAGTGACGAATGTTGGAAAACGAAATTCTAGAATAATATGGCATTAATTTAAATAAAAGTTACATAGAAGCTAATCTAACCACCGATGGGTGGTTTTTTTTATATCTGGAGAAAGGTAAATGGCAGATATAGCAACCATCTCGCTTAAAGCTGATACGTCTGATTTAGAGCGTGGGACTCAAAAATTAAAGGAGTTTGGCAGCACAGCAGAAAAGGTAAATTGCTCAGCCCAAGACCTGAATGAGCAATTTAAACGCGGTGTAGATAATCAGAAAAAAGCAGCTCAAGCAGCTGAAAAACAGCGCAAAGAGCTTCATGAGTTACTTAATCAGCTGAACCCTACAAATAAAGCTTTTGAACGATTAGATGACTGGCAGACAAAGCTAGTAGCAGCAAGCAAAAAAGGGTTACTTCCCAAAGATCAATTCAAAGATTATACCAGCATATTAGACCAAACTAGAGACAAGCTGCAAAGAGTGCATATGTCTCTGACTGCGGAAGGGCAAGCATTATTAGCTCAGGAAGCTGCAACGAATAAAGCAAAGCAAGCCGCAGATGAATTCTTACAATCTCTTAAAAATCAGACGGATTTTATAGGAAAAACCAAAACTGAAATTTTAGAATTGAAAGCAGCGCAAATGGGTATTTCTCAGCAGGCTGCGCCTATGATTTCCAAGCTGAAAGAGCAAGAGAAAGCATTTTTAAACGGTTCAATCACGATTGGTCAATATCGAAATGCTATGCGGCAATTACCCGCTCAAATGACGGATATTGTCACATCATTAGCATCAGGAATGCCTGTATGGATGGTGATGATACAGCAAGGTGGTCAGATAAAAGATTCCTTCGGTGGTCTAGGGAACTCATTGAAGGCGTTAGCATCACTAATTACCCCAGCAAGAGTTGCTATGTTTGGATTTGTTGGTGCCGCTTCTGCTGTCGCTCTTGCTGCATATCAAGGCTCTAAAGAGTTTAGTGAATATAACAAACAACTTATTCTTACTGGAGGGTATGCAGGAAAAACTGCGGCACAATTAGATGCTCTTGCTAGGAAAATCTCAGGAAATGGTATTACTCAGCATGGTATGGCTGGTGCTATATCAAAAGTCGTTGGCTCGGGAGAGTTTTCTGGTGATGTTGTTGAGATGGTTTCTCAAACAGCTGCGGCAATGGAAAAAGCTGTTGGTCAGTCAGTTGATAAAACAATTAAGCAATTTCAGCGTTTACAAGAGGAGCCGGTTAAAGCTGTTACTGAACTAGATAAATCCCTTCACTTTTTAACAGCTACTCAGTTAGAACAAATAATGACACTGCAAGAGCAGGGGAAGGAGCATGAGGCTGCAAAGATAGCGATGGAGTCTTATGCCAATGCAATGCAGGAGCGTAGTCAGCAAATTGAAAACAACTTAGGTTTTTTAGAGTCAGCTTGGAAAGGCGTTAAGGATATGGCAAGCGATGCATGGGATGCAATGCTTAATATAGGGCGAGAAAGAACGCTAGACCAAAAGATTAAAGAATATGAAGAGAAACTTCTTGAGTTTCAGTTAAATCCTGCAGCTAAAGGACTACATCATTATAAAACAGGCCAGACACCTGAAGATTTAAGGCGAGAACTGGATTTACTAAACGAAGAGAAATATCAGAGGGATATTGAGAATGCGAGAAATGAGGCGGCAAGAAAACAGGAAGAGGCTAAAAAGTTTCAGCTTTTAGCTGATGAAGCATTAAGGCGAGAATATGAGACAGCGGAGGAGAAACACCAACGAAAATTAAGTGAAATAAAAAATAAAGAGCATGCATCTCAGGCTATCAAGGATGAAGCAATTCGTCGTGAAAAAGAACGGTATGAGAAAGAAAAACTGAGAGGGCAAAAGAAACCTAAAGCATATCGACCTGACTATGGCACTCGTGCGGATGAGTCAGCTAATGAAGCTCTCGTTTCTCTACAGGCTCAACTTAAAGTATTAAAAGAGCATAAAACTATTGCTGATGTGATTAGCTCAGAGCGTAAAAAGCTTTGGGATATGGAAGCCAAAATAGCTGTATTAGAAGAAGCAAAAGCGACACGTAAGCTTACCAATGATGAGCAATCGTTATTGGCTAAAAAAGAATATGTATTAGCTTCTCAACGCGCATTAGCAGTAGTTGGCGATGAAGTAGAGCGTCAAAAACAACATAATAGAGAGCTAGATAGGCAACTAAAACGAGTTGAAGAAATAAAAGCTAAGAGTCGAGCGCTGGATATGGGCATCGGTAAATCTGACCGTATGTACCAACGTGACATCGCACTTGAGCAAGCTAAATCACCAGCAGAGAAGCAGGCATTAGAGGATTATTACAGTAAAGAAGATTCGTTACGTACCAATTGGGAGGCGGGAGTTAAAGGGGGATTTGCAGAATTTCAAGACCAAGCCTCCAATGTTTATGGTAACGTATCTCAAATTAGCCAATCAGTATTTCAAGGTATGAGTAATAGCGTTGCCGATTTTGTTTTAAAAAGCAGAGCTAGCTTTAGTGACTTTACTCGCTCATTTTTAGAAATGACGACTAAAATGCTTATGCAAATGGCGATGCTGAATGCTATGAAAGCAGCTTTTGGTGGAACAGCCATAGGTGGCTTTCTTGGTTTTTCTGGCGGCGGATACACTGGGGATGGTGGCAAATATGAGCCTGCTGGGGTTGTTCACAAGGGTGAGTTTGTATTTGACAAAGAGAGTACGGCTAAATTAGGTAAAGCTAATCTATATCGGTTAATGGATGCAGGAAAGAGAGGTTATGCATCTGGTGGATATGTAGGTGGTTCTCAGCCAATGTCAGTGAGTCAGCCTCGAGTGCAAGTTTACGGCACTCATCCTGCTGGTGGGATTAACGTCAATCTTAATTTTGGTGGCATCAGCGTTGTAAGTGGTGCTCAACAGCAAGGTTCTATGCAGAATGTTGATATCCGAGCTGCGGAGCAATCCTTAAATAATAAGCTTAAGCGCTTCATGGCAATAGAGGGGCGTGAAGGTGGTGATTTGTACAAAATAATCAAAGCTGTTTCTGTTGGAAGATAAGAACAGTATTAAAAAATTAATGAGAGGTAGTAATGGAATTAAAACTTGGAACTGTAATCATTAACCCAGAAGATGAGCAAATCAGCATTCCTGTCGATGTTTATAAAGGTGATGAGTATAGTGTTGATTTCGTATTGGCAAATATAGTCTACCAAACAAACTTGAACTCTAGTAAACCGCTAGCCGAATACTTTGACGAAGCTAAAGATCACGCACGAAAAACTATCAAATTATTAAATCAGTAAAGATTATCTAGATTGATCCTCACATAGCCACCTTCGGGTGGCTTTTTTATTTAGGGGTAATAATGATTGAAGAGTTTAAGTGGCGAACTCAAATCCAAGACTCGCCAACTGGCGAATTTAAGCATCGAATAAAAGAAGTGGCATTTGGTGATGGCTATAAGCAAGTTTCAGGCGATGGTCTCAATACTGAATCTCAATCATGGGGATTTACCTATACGGGGCATAAGTCAGAGGTAATGCCTATTTTTTCCTTTATTCGCTCACATACAGCAAAATCATTTCTATGGGTGCCACCTTTGGGAGATAAAGGACTATATCGAGTGAAAGCTGATTCCATTACATTAAAGCCAATTGGCGGTAGCTCTATCACTATAACTGCAACCTTTGAACAGGCGTTTAGTGCATGAATATAATATCTGACATTCAAAAATTAGAGCCGGGAAGTAGGGTTCAATTAATTGAAGTGGACGGCAGTGAGTTTGATGGACCAACTCTTCGATTCCATGCCTACAACTTGCCGCATACACCCGAAGAAATTGACGTTGCAGAGGGGGGTATCAAGCCAAAATCCATTTGGTGGCAAGGAAATGAATATGGCGCATGGGCTTATGAAATCGAGGGCATAGCTAAAAATAGTGATGGTAGTCCAGCCAGACCCTTATTAAGAGTGGCGAATGTCGATGGTTTGATATCCTCGTTGTGCTTGCAATTCGATGATATGGCACTGGCGAAAGTGACTATTTATGAAACCTTCGCGCACTATCTAGATGCTAAGAATTTTCCAGAGGGAAATCCTACCGCTAACCCTGAAGAATTTTTCAAACAGGTTTATTTCATCGACAGAAAAATGAGCGAAGTCGCGGGAGAAGCAGTTGAATTTGAGTTGTCGAGTCCGTTCGACTTGCAAGGGGTTATGATCCCCGGTCGCCAAATCCACAACCTCTGTTTCTGGTGTATGAAAGGCGATTATCGAAGCGGGCGAGGTTGCAATTATACGGGCAATAAATATTTCGATGAGAGTGGTGAACCGGTTGATGATCCGGCATTAGATAAGTGCGGTGGACTCATTAGCGATTGTAAAAAACGATTTGGCGAAAATGAACCTTTGGATTTTGGAGGATTCCCTGCCGCGGGGTTAGTACGATGATCACGAAGAAATTAACAGAGGTAATATTTCAGCATGTCAAAGCGGAATACCCTAAAGAAGCGTGTGGCGTGATTTGCCAAAAAAGTCGAGTCAAAAAATATTTTCCCTGCCGAAATCTTTCCGATAATCCAACTGATCATTTCGAACTTTCCCCAGAAGACTATGCCGCAGCCGAAGATTGGGGCAATCCAATAGCGATTGTTCATAGCCATTGCGGGGATGGAGTGACGTCTCAACCGAGCGAAATAGACAAATTGCAATGTGATGCTTCGGGACTACCGTGGGTGATAGCTTCCTATCCGGAAGGTGATATCCGCATAATCCAGCCTAGAATTGAGCGTGAGTTAGAAGGTCGTCCGTTTGTGCTTGGTCACGCAGATTGTTGGTCGCTCATTATGGATTATTACCGACAGATGCACAGGATTGAGCTGCATAATTACAGCGTTGAGAGACACTGGTGGGAAGAGGGTGAAAACTTGTATATGGATAACTGGCAGCAAGAAGGGTTTGTTGAGTTTTCTGGTGACATAAAAGACGGTGATATGGTCATTATGCAAGTGCAAGCAAATGTCCCTAATCATGCCGGTGTGATAGTGAATGGCATGCTTCTACATCATCTTTACGGGCAGCTAAGTCGCATTGTTCCTTACAGCGACTATTGGCGCGATAGAACGGTCAAGATAGTACGACGTAAGGAGCTGGCATGAGTTTAAAAACAATACGGCTCTATGGTGTTTTGGGTACCCAATTTGGTCGAGAACATCGGCTTGCTATCGATTCTCCGCGTGAAGCGATTAAAGCGTTATCGGTACTCTATGATGGATTCGAGCAATTCCTTGCCAATGCGCATCTGAGAGGGCTGGAATTTGCTGTTTTCAAAGGTCAGCGCAATATTACTGAAGATGAATTGCATCTTGATACCAGTGAAGAAATTCGCATTGCTCCGGTAATTAAAGGGAGTAAGCGGGGTGGTTTCTTCCAAACTATTTTAGGGGTTGCACTAATTGGTGCTGCCGCATTTTTATCGGGAGGTCTCTCTGTCGCATTTACCGCTGCAGGGACATGGGGAGGGGCATTGGCGTTGAGTGGTGCTGCTATGGCAATCGGTGGTTTGGTGCAAATGCTCTCACCTCAGCCTCAAGGCTTATCCATGCGACAAGATGCGGATAATAAGCCATCCTATGCATTTGGTGGTGCTGTAAATACCACGGCGCAGGGCAATCCTGTGCCGCTGTTATATGGACTAGACCGCCGTGAAGTCGGAGGTGCGATTATCTCCGCGGGTATCTATACCGAAGACCAAAAATAACAAAATTAATCTTTATCATATACGGAAACGGCTTGAGTGCCGTTTTTTTATGGGTGAAATATGGAAACGATATACGGCGCTAAAGGTGGCGGCGGGGGCGGTCATACGCCCGTAGAAGCCAAAGATAATTTGCTTTCAGAATCGACTGCAAAAATTCTGTTAGCCATTTCTGAGGGGGAAATTGCGGGGGGCTTGGATGATACGCGTATTTTTTTAGATGAGACGCCAATTGGTAATGCGGATGGAACGAAAAACTTCGAAGGGGTAACATGGGAGTTTCGCCCCGGTAGCGAGCAACAAGAGTATATCAAAGGGATACCGTCGGTTGATAATGACATCGCCGTGGGGGTAGAGCTGCGAGACGATCAGCCGTATATCCGAATGATTAATAATACGCAGTTATCCGCTATTCGCCTTCGCTTTTCAGTGCCTCAGTTAATGCGTCAACACGATAATGGTGATACAACGGGATATCGCATTGTCTATGCGATTGATTTATCTACAGATGGTGCTGGGTATCAAGAACTCGTTAAGTCTGCATTTGATGGTAAAACGACCAGTGAATATCAGCGCACCCATCGTATCGATTTACCCTCAGCCACGACAGGCTGGCAATTGCGCGTTCGGCGACTCACCAAAAATCAGAATACCGCTCGTATTGCCGATAAAGTCTCGATTGCTGCGGTCACCGAGGTGATTGACGCCAAGTTACGTTACCCCAATACGGCGCTTCTCTTTGTGACATTTAATGCCCGTCAATTTAATAACCGTATCCCTAAAATTAGTGTTCGCCCGAAAGGGGGATTGTTAGTTAAAGTGCCGACAAATTATGATCCTGTGAATCGAACGTACGCGGGTGTTTGGGATGGAACGTTTAAGCTGGCGGCAACCAATAACCCCGCCTGGGTGTTTTATGATTTAGTCCTGAACAATCGTTATGGCAGTGGTGACAGAATCAAAGCCCATCAGATTGAAAAGTGGGATTTGTACAAAATCGCACAGTATTGTGATGAATGGGTGCCTGATGGACGAGGAGGAGAGGGAAAAGAGCCTCGTTTTTTATGTGATGTGTATATTCAATCACAAGAGGCAGCGTATACCGTATTACGGGATATTGCGGCTATTTTTCGAGGAATGACCTTCTGGGCGGACAATAAAGTCAATGCGGTTGCCGATATGCCAGCCAGTATTTTTCGTACATTTACCAATGCCAATATCGTTGGGGGAAAACCGTCTTACTCGGGGGGCAGTATCCAAAATCGCTACACCCAAGCCTTGGTTTCATTTACGGATACTGATAACCATAGCAAAGATGATATCGAGGCGGTCGCAGATTTAAAACTTCAGCATCGTTATGGCGTGCGTAGAGTAGAACTCTCTGCAATTGGGTGTACCCGTCGAAGTGAAGCGAATCGACGTGGTCGCTGGGCATTACTGACTAACGCAAATGACCGCATGATCACATTTGCCACGGGGTTAGAAGGGGCAATTCCCTCACCGGGTCATATTATCGCGGTAGCTGATTCAAATTTAGCTGGGCGTGATAACGGTGGGCGTATCTCTTCCGCGAAAGGAAGGAGTATTACTCTTGATAGAGAGACATCAATTAAAGCGGGTGATCGCCTGATCATCAACTTACCAGACGGAAAATCAGAAGGGAGAACCGTTACTTCAGTAAATAAAAAAGTGGTTACAGTTTCTGTTGAATATTCCCAAATACCACAGAAAGAGACCGTGTGGGTGGTGGATTCTGATGACTTAGCGGTCCAGCTATATCGAGTGATTAATATCAGCGATAACGGCGATAACACTTACACCATTAGCGGTGCTATCCATAATCCTGACCATTATGACCATATCGATTCAGGTGCTCGCATTGACGAACGTCCCGTAACGGTTATTCCGCCTCGCGTTCAGCCTGCACCGAAAAACGTCAAAATCTCATCTTATTCTAGAGTGGAGCAGGGCATTGCTTTTTCTACGCTGAGTGTCAGTTGGGAAGCGCCAGAAAGTGCGATTGCGTATGAAGCGCAGTGGCGCCGCGATAACGGTAACTGGATCAACGTGCCTCGAACGTCCTCGCTAGGGTTTGAGGTTGATGGAATTTATTCTGGTCGATATCAAGTGCGAGTCCGAGCGGTTAATGCGTCTGAAATCTCCAGTATTTGGGCGAATGCCCCTGAAACTAGCCTGACAGGAAAAGTGGGTAATCCACCGAAGCCTGTCAATTTTAAAGCCTCGCCAAGGGTGTTTGGCATTAAGTTGGATTGGGGGTTTGATGAAAATACCAGTGACACATTGAAAACGGAAATTCAGTACAGTAAGACCCCTAATGGTGAAGATTTGATGCTGTTATCTGATGTCCCTTATCCGTCAAGAAACTATGAGATGGCAGGTTTAGCCGCTGGCGTCGTATTTTACTTCAGAGCAAGACTTGTTGATAAATCGGGTAATGAATCCGAGTGGACTCAATGGGTACGAGGAGAGTCAGAGTTTGATGTGAATACCATCTTGCCGGATTTGAACGAGCATTTCATGTCGACAGAAGCTGGGAAACAGCTCTCTCAAGAACTTGATTGGTTAAATGAGTCAATATTAGTCAATAGTGCGGCAATTAAAGAAGTGAAGAAAGAGGTTACGGTAAACCATGAACAGTCGCAATCTCAACATAAAACGTTAGAGCGAGCGTTTGCTGACGAACGAAAATCATGGGCAGAAAAATACGCTCAAGTGACAGCATCAATAAATGGGGTAAACGCAGGAGTTGTTAGGCTTGATAAAGCGGTGACGAATTTAGACAGGTCTTTCAGTGAGTCACAGAAGCAAGTTCAGGTGAAACTGGATAATCAAGGTGCGTTGATTAACTCCAAGATGCAGGCGGAATTTAAACAAAATGCCGGGTACGCGATGCACAGTACAAACATCACAATCATGGTGGATGGGAAAAAATATAATGCAGCCAGCATGGTTATTAGTGCTGAAGTGAAAGCGGGAAAAATTGAATCGTTCATTGGGTTTAATGCAAATAATTTTGCTTTTTTAAACCCAACACGAGGAAAGATGGAACCCTTGATGTTCATGAAAAATGGGCAGATATACATGCGTGAGTCATTCATCGCGGATGCATCGATTAGTAACGCTAAGATAGGAAATGTTATTCAGTCGAATAACTTCGTTTCGGGTAAATCAGGATGGCAAATTAATAAAAATGGTACTCCTGAATTTAATGACGGGGTATTTAGAGGAAAGATTTATGCTAGAGATGGTGAATTTAGAGGAACTGTTTATGTAGATAAACTTGTTGGTGATAATGCAACTGCGACAATTTATAAGGAAGTATCTAAGGGCGAGATTCATGGTAAGCGTTATGACCAAATTATAGAAACATCGGTAATTTATAAGGGCGGAATGCCTTATGATGTTGACTTATTGATGCCAATGATGCAATTCACCTCGGAGGGATCTGTGCCGGGAGCTATTCACTCTACCCGCGTAGAAATTTTCATCAATGGCATTAAATACTCGCCTCAAACTACGGTAATAGCGACAGAAAAAGATCGAAGACTGATTTGTTCTTTGTATGCCACACTTAAAGCGGCGGTTAAAGATGTGAAGGTGACAATTAGATATATCACGTACCATAAAAATGGTTGCAAGACTACAATTCATCCCGCGATGATTATCGCTTGTAAACATAATTCTTCTTCATTTATTTCCATATAGCTTATTAATGAGCAGTGACATTCCTATTTGAACCACAGGATTTGGAGGAAGGCTATTTGTATCTTTGCGTGCATATGCAGTCGTTGTATCGAGTACTACAAATATAAAGCGAACTGAAATATTCAACGAAGAGGCGGGCGTGCATTAAAGCAATAAATAGATCAATCTCAGTTAATATTGAGTGATTCTATTTAACTCATTGAAGCCGTGAAGTTTATAAAACGGTCACTGTATTGGTATGAAGGATGGGGGGAGAGCAAATAGAATTGCTGTGAGTAATCTAAATAGCCGCAGAGATTAAACTGCGGCTATTACCAGTTAAAAAATTTTATTTTTTGCTAGCAAGGTAATCTTTTAAAGTTCCTTCAGGTTTTTTCTTGCAAAACTCAAGGATTAAAGGAGCTTCCGCAACGCTCTGTTCAGATAATGCCACCCAGTCTCCACTTTTAAACTGAGTATCTTGTGATGTTACCCATAAGGCAACTGGAGCCCAGCTTTTAGGGTTTAAGTCCACATACTCTTTACATGTCATATTTTCGGGAGTTGAGGTCATTTTGTCTGCGGCTAATGCATTAAAGGACAGAGCACTTGATGCAATCATACAAGCAGAAATTAGAAACTTATTCATAAATATTCCTCTTCATTTTTTAGTGGTAATGCCTATTGAAATAAGTCTATTACCTATAAATAATAAGAAACATTAGCAAAGTCAATATTATTAGAAGATTAATTTAAATTTATCAAGTCAAAATTATCTTTCGTTGATTATCTATAAATGAGATAAGAATGTGGATAGTTAGTAATCCATAAATTGGAGAGCCCGATAGATTGTGTCTAATTATAGGAATGGAGTATCGAAGCATGAATTCTGATGGCTTAGTAACAACATTGATTGGAAATAAGATTAAAGGTCTGAGACGTGACGCTGGATATACAGCTGTTGAATTTGCTCAACTGATAGGGTGTAAAAGCGCACAGCAGTTATATCGTTATGAACGAGGAATAAATAAAATAGATATAGATACTTTGGTTTCAGCTCTTAAGATTTTACGTGTTGATATTAAAGAATTTTTTAATGAGGTGATGTGGGAAGTTCAGTAGCGTTAACTATTAAGTGAATTAGTTAGGCATTCCTCATTATTAAGAGTAGTTTTGGAGTGCCTACTATTAGGTAGGCATACTTTTTATCACTGTCAGTTTGTTTGCTGATAGATGTAAATGTTTTTTAATAAGTTTGATAGCAAACGCTTTGTTTTGTTTTGATGAATCACAGTAAACGGATAGCTCAACGAATTTGTCCATAAATTCATCTATAGAAATCAATCCAGCAATGTTTGTTCTATAGAATACATAAATTATTGATTGCTCAGTATGTGATGGTTCCCGATGCTCATTGATACAATTTAAAGCTAATAGAAATAATTGAGTGATATTCATGAAGTCTCCAATATTTTGAAGTGAAATTTTAAGTGAAATGACTTTTATAGAATATCAAATTTAGTCAGTGATTTTTTAGGATTACATCGTGAAATTAACGACCACAACTAATATTACAATTTTTTATGTTAAGAATTTGAATATATAAGTACCAGTTTGCTTTATTCAGTACTTAAATGAATAGGCTTGAGAGTGTAAGCAAAATGTTCTTTTAGAAGGAGTAGCTAGAAATGGAACAGTTTTGTCATATATGAAATCAAGTGTATAAGATAATGTATAAGAATTGTGTTTAAATAATGACCTTATTTAAGGTAACTTGGTGTTTTTAAATCATTAAATTTATTTCATCGATATTGCATTGTTGAATGTAATTCAATACAAGCCTTTCTCATTAGATTTATCTCTTAGTACAATAGAGAATAAAAAAGCCCACCGAAGTGAGCTTTTCTATTTTTCTAGTGCGCGTGCATTTCACGTGCATTTCGAAGTCCATTCTGGGTAATGTTACTGTCTGCTCAACTTTACTAACTTGCTGTTTTTAAAGTTGTTGTCACATCACTGACAGTTAAAATTTGGTGGGCTGGCGGAGTCTGAATTCAGTTTGTAGTGCATTGATTTTAAACTAATGAAATCCAATTCAACTTTCAATTTGGGCCTATTGTTGGGCCTAAAGTTTATTTTACTGTTTTTGTGATATGGACTAAAAAAGTAGTCAGCTATTTTAACATGGCTGATCAGTGAAGCGAGCAATAAAATTTGGTGGTTTGTTTTGCATTGATTAATTGAACTCATCGCCAAGAGTGGACATTGCTAATTCCTCATTGGGGAGCAGGTCAGGAAGATCGTAGAAGGAAGATATATGGTTAGAGGAACAGTAGGTAATTGGCTGTTTAAAAATTTATGTGACGAACGTGTAATTATGTTCATTTTGTTGACATTAAGCATGTTAAATCATTGCTTTTAATAATGAAATTAATATGATGAATTGAGCTATTTTAACTTTACGTGTTTGTATAATCAGGGTGTGATAAATGCAACTTAAGAAAATTTTCATCTCCGGTTTTAAAAGCATTTCGAATCAAAATCCTCAAATCATTGACCTTGACAGTGAACTGACTACATTTATTGGCCATAACGGTACTGGAAAAAGTACGGCTATGGAAGCGCTAAATAAACTGTTCTCGGTAGATCATTCACTACGTGGTATATCAATAAATGATTTCCATAATGCGGATGATGAGAAAGATGAAAAGAGCAAAAGTTTAGTAATAGAAGCTTGGTTTGGCTTCCCTAAACCAAATGGAGGCAAGGTTTCTATCCCTCCTTTAATTGAACACCTAACCATTGATAAATCTGATGAAACCATTCTTTTTAGGGTACGATTAGAGAGTAAACTTTCCTTTGAAACAAACCCGATGGGGGATATTGACGAAGACGTCTGGGTGGTTAACACCAGTGATGATGTAGTTGAGGAGAGCAGTAAACAGAAACTTTCCGCTGCAGTAAGAAATGCTATTCAGGTCAATTATGTCCCAGCCAATCGAGATCCTCTATTACAATTAAAGTATTCATCGAAGGCGGTGCTTGGTCGCTTGCTAAAGGCGATTGAGTGGGTTGGAGGTAGTCAGGAAGTCATAGAGAAGCAAGCGGCGCAACTAAACACATTAACGAAGAGCAACCCTGCAATGAATGAGATTGCGATGGCGATTAACGCCAGTTGGGGGAATATCTACAAGGGGCGTTATTTGTCCCAAGCATCGCTTAGTTTTCCACTTGCTAATATCGATGAAATACTAAAGCTGATTCGGCTTCAGTTTAATCCGGATGAAAGTGGCAACACGGTAAATGTAGACCGATTAAGCGATGGACAAAAATCATTGGTCTATTTTTCTCTTATCAAGGCGATGTTTGATATTGATAGGAAGACTAGGGAGTTGATTTCCTCAGGAGAAGTTTCTAATTTTAATCCTGAAAAGATGAGGTTGCCGATTTTTAGTATGATATCCTTGGAAGAACCTGAAAACCACCTTTCTCCTCATTACTTAGGCAGAATAATTAAATTGGTGAAAGATTACGGTTGTAATGAACTGTGTCAGGTTATTATTTCTTCCCATTCTGCTTCCATTTTAAGCCGAATCGAGCCTGAGCAAATACGCCATTTCAGACTAGATAAGGATTCAAAAAGCACGGTAGTGAGTGCGTTAATTTTGCCGGAAAAAGAAGATGAGCTTTCTAAGTTCATTAAAGAAGCTGTAAAAGCGTATCCAGAGATCTATTTTTCTAAACTGGTTATATTTGGTGAGGGAGATAGTGAAGAAATTATAATACCTAAGGTGCTTGAGCTACACTCAACGGAAATTGACAGTCATTCCATATCTGTTGTTCCTCTTGGCGGACGCCATGTGAATCATTTTTGGCGTCTGTTGAGGTCTTTACAGGTCCCATTTATTACTTTGCTGGATTTTGATATTGACAGGAATGGTGGTGGTTTTGGACGACTTAAATATGCTATTGAACAATTAGCTGAGTTTAAAGGAGGTGGTAGCACCTATATCCATAAAGATATTGCTCGGCATATGCCATCATGGGATGACACACGGAACCCAATAGAGTTCACACTTGAATGCGATGATGACGCGACAATAAATATTGTTGATGAATTAGAGAAGTGCAATGTTTATTTTTCTTCCCCGCTAGATATTGACTATGCAATGATTGAAGCTTTCCCTGATATTTTTTGTGAGAAAGATGAAGTTTATGGTGAAAGAGGTCCGCAAAGTACCAAGAAAAAAGAAGATGAAGATGAAGAACAATATGAGCTAATAAAAGCAGTATTGAAAAAAGGAAACTCCGGTATTCGTTATGGATTTTCAGCTGATCATCTAAAATATTTCCTGTGGTATCGCTATCGTTTTTTATCCAATAAAAGTAAACCTGCATCACATATCAGAATGTTTTCTAAAATTGAAGAAAAGTATACGCCAGAAGAAATAAAAGCAAAATTACCTCCAGAGCTAATTAGGATTGCTGAAAAGACAGTAACATTATTGGAGGAGGTTATTGAATGACGATAGAATGGCAACCTTCTGAAGGTATTACACCGACACAGGAGTTAATGGATATTATCCTGTGTGATCAATCCATTTCTGTACTTGCCGGTGCAGGATCGGGTAAAACAGAACTTTTAGCTCAAAAATCAAATTACTTGCTGCAGACCGGAAAGTGCATGTGGCCTAAACGCATATTATGTCTTTCTTATAAAAAAGAGGCGCAGGAAAATATCAAAGAGCGAGTTAACAAAAGATGTGGGCAAAGAGGTGAGCGTTTTGATTCGTATACTTTCGATGCTTTTTGTAAGAGTATTGTTGACCGTTTTAAGGATGTTTTACCTGAGAGTAAAAGACCTTTAAATAATTATGACTTAGTGTTCAACGCAAGATCCAGTAATGGTAAGAATAAGTTATCTTTTGATTTAATCAGAAATCTAGCTGTAGAGATTTTAAAAAATAGAGCGGATATTGTTGACCTATTTTCTTTTACCTATCCTCATGTTTTTATTGATGAGTTTCAAGATACACGTTCTGATCAGTATGAGTTAATTAAAATTCTTTTTAAGGATACAGGAACAAAATTGCTAGCAGTGGGTGATATCAACCAGAGCATCATGTTATGGGCTGGCGCTAGAAAAACAGTGTTTGAAGAGTATGAAAGAGAATTTAATACCACAAGGAAATTACTGGTGCAAAATTTTAGGGCCAGTGATGAAATTCAGGAAGTATTGAGATGCTTTATTCACTTTGTACAAAATGATGCCAATTTTGCGCCAATAACTAATAATGTCGATAATTGCACTATCCATTGTTATGATGATGAGGTTTCTGAGGCTGATAGTATTGCAGATAAAATAGAAACTTTTATCGCTTCCGGTATTAAAGAAAAAGAGATTTGTGTGCTGGCCAAACAGCAGTCAGAACAATATACGGAAAAGCTTCGAGATAAGTTAACGATGAAAGGGATTAGAAATCTTGATATGTCTGAATTACAAGATGTCTTAAAAGAACCATTAGGGCGAATATTTGCTGCTCTATTCAAGGTTTATACGTCACGTTCATCATCAAGCTATACTGAGCTATGTGATTTATATCTTGCTTTACATAGAGTTACCCGTGGCGATGAAAAAGAAGAACCGTTGATTAAAGAGTTGTCGAACAAAATAGCTGTAAATAAAGAAATTTTGGGTGATTCACCCACTCCTGATTTATTGTTATCCTGCGTTAAAGATATTATAAGTTTTTTTGGTTTTAAAAAAATGATGGGACGATGGAATCAATATAAGTCCACGGATTATTGGGATCAGGTCTGGCTCCGTCTTGAGCGGCACTTGCGCTACACAATAGGCGCAACGCACTCTCTTAACGAAGCTGCACTGATGTTTCAGGCGGAAAATTCCGTACAGGTTATGAATGTACATAAATGCAAAGGATTAGAATATAAGGTGGTTATTTTTCTTGGCTTAGAGGACCAGGCCTTTTGGAATTATAATAAAGAAAAATTTGAAAATGATTGCGTTTTCTATGTTGCGTTATCTAGAGCGAAAGAGAAAATATTAGTCACGACAGCTAAACATAGAGAACATAGAATAAATAATGGATATGACAATAGAATATCGAACTATCAGATGGTTATGCCTGTATATTCATTCTTGATAGAGCATTGCAAGTTTAAATGAATGAATATTAGAATGATCTTGCACAATAAAATGGGTTTATTGAAAAATAAAATCTTATCTGATTGTAGAATCTATCTAGCAATTGGCTCAAGCCTACGCCACTTCGTGGCGTGGTCAATTTAAGTGTTAACATCAACTATTCGCTCAAGGTTGACTAATCCAGTTCATTCAATCTGCCACTCGTTACTTTGACAGATAGCCAAAAATGATTATTTTTCCCTAGCTACTGACATCTTCGCTAGCTCTGGATTATTAGCCTGAAAGATCGATAGCGGTAACTCAACTTTATGCCCGTTTTGATCTTCCACGGCTTTAACCACTTCAAACTCACCGACATCCTCACACGGTATTTCCAGTCCTGCAAACGTGGCACGAGTGGCGCTAGAATCGCCAAAAGGTTCAACTTCCAGTACCGTATCTCCTAATACTTTTCCTTGTCCATCCTTCATTCGCAGCGTTAGTTCAAGCGCACCAAACTCCGCGTGGTCTAGAACCATATGGCTACCGCCATTATCGAGAGTAAATGAATAACCACAGTAACCTTGGTTAATAAAATTTGAGCTCGTATGTGTGATGCTCGCATAACGCTGTTGTTCTTCAGCCAAACTAAATGTACTCACTGCCAATAGTCCTATCGCAAATAGATTTTTATCTTATTCATTCCGTTACCTTTAGTTATCTTTTATCGTTCTCGCTACCGCAAGTGACGGTAGCGAGAATGTTATTTATTGTTGATTGGTTTGCAATCCACCTTTAGTACGGTCTTTTTCTTTCCAGCGTGGTCGGTTCTTGCCTGAGAACTCTTTTTGCATACTCCAATATCCAATGGGGTAACGGGCTACAATCGTCCCACCAACACCAATATCGACCGAAGAGTACTGGCCATTATTAATGGTTCCTTTTTGGACATAAGCGTTAGGGCTACAAGTGCCCGTATCACGTTGTTGCCAGTTTCCGTCAGTTCTTGCCACGATATAAAAATCACCAAATGCGCAACCTGAGGCAGATTTATGATTCAGTACAGCAATATAATGCTTGGTTGAGCCCACAATCCTACAGCTACTATTTTGGCTTCCACACACTTGCCATAAGGTTTTACCACCATCACCTTTATATTCCCAGATGGTATTTTTAGGGGGCTGGCTGACGGCAGAGGCGGGTGATGTCATCAACCACAGTGAGGCCAATACAGTTACAACTACATATCTTTTCATTATAAATTCCTATCAACATAAATAGAAACGTCAGATTGACGCTTGATGAACACCGTCTAATGGGTGCTTGGTTTTCCCTGATATGGCGTATTCGGTGGCTATCTTGTGAAGGGTGAATAAGGTATCCACAATAAAAATTGCTGATCATGTTTAATGTTATGGCTAGCGGTTTAATCGCATTGAAACCCAGTGACGAATTCGTCGATGAAGATAAAAGGCAATACCACTGGCGATAAGCAAATCAACCAGCAATATCGTGGTGGCTATATTTTCAGTAAAACCGTATAGCCAACCGGATGACATGATAATCAGTAGGCTAGAGAAGGCTAATCCGATAATGATGGACGAGATAATGGCAATTAATTTGGGGTTGAAATGGATTCTATAATCAATCCCCTTAAAGGCACTTAAAATCCACAAGCCTAATTGCGCCAAGAGTTGTGGGATAA